>DATCTV010000003.1 GCA_036567785.1 Desulfomonilia bacterium
ATCACTCTCCATTCCAGCCTGCCAGTCTGGCGAACATCCACCAAGCGGCATAGGCCTTCTGGTTTGCGTTTAGCGGCTGGGAATGGGCCGAACCGCAGTAGTACCATTCGATTCCCTCGGTATGAGATTTCTGCCAGTCCAGCGCCCAGTTGCGGTCGCTACCGGTCGGCAGTGGTGGATCGTCCGAACTCTGAGATGTAGTACCGTCATTGTTGTAGTCATAATTGCAGCCGCCGGTCACATATCTGTTGCCATAATAATTCCCATCCGGATCGTAGCTTTCAATATCTGCAAAATCATACAGTATCTTGTTGTTTGCTATACAGTAATCACGTATCTGCTTGTTTCTTGCGGCCAGATTCCCGGACGGACCTGTACCGTCCGTATGTCCCGTCATATATACGAATTTTACGCCGGGGAAATCGGCTTCGAGCTGTGACATAAGGCTCAGATAGGTGTTTATGTCGGCCACGGTTGCAGTTGAGACCTGTCCGCACCATGCCCACATTATGACATTAATACCGGGATTGTTTCTGAGGTAATCCCTTGTCTTGGAAGCCCAGGCAGTCCTGTCCGGGTTCCCCAGGTCGTATCCGCTTGCTATAACCTCGTCTCTCAGATCAAGTGCGCCGCCCGTACCGCCTTCATTAAATGAATACAGAGAGCCTTTGAACCCGGGGAGGGAGTACATGCCAGTTACTATCTGGCTCCCGTGCGATGTGTGCTGGTAGGCTATGTGCAGACTGCTCTTCGCGCTCCTTATCCAATCCTGTGGTATAGACGACAGCTTCGTGCAGGTATGGTCGATGATGAAATTTGAATTAGTCGGGTTTGCAGTCCACACCGCGTACAGAGTAACATTGGATGTTCCCATCGTTAAGATCTGACCTGCCGTATATAAAGTTCCGCCGCCGTTTGCCAGTGTGTTCCAGCCGGTAAATGCATAGCCTGTCCTTGCCAGATTGCCCGTGTTTCCGAGTATCGTTACACTGGTACCCTGTTCATACCCGGTAGTGTCCACAGGAACACTGCCGCTTGTATTGCCGTTGCCTGCATAGGTTACGGTATAGGTCGGATTTGCAGTCCACTTTGCATACAATGTGACATTTAATGTGCCCATCGTGAAAATCTGCCCCTGTGTATAAGAGGTTCCGGCTCCATTCGCTTGGGTGTTCCAGCCGGTGAATGTGTACCCGGTTCTTGACAGATTACCTGTATTGCCTGGCACCGTGACGTTAGCTCCCGATTCGTAGCCGGTTGTATCAACAGGAACAATGCCGCTGGTATTGCCGTTGCCTGAATAGGTCACGGTAAAGGTCGGATTTGCAGTCCACTTTGCATACAACGTGACATTTGATGTGCCCATCGTGAAAATCTGCCCCTGTGTATAGGAGGTTCCGGCTCCATTCGCTTGGGTGTTCCAGCCGGTGAATGTGTACCCGGTTCTTGACAGATTACCTGTATTGCCGGGTACCGTGACGTTAGCGCCCGATTCGTAGCCGGTTGTATCAACAGGAACGCTGCCGCTTGTATTGCCGTTGCCTGAATAGGTCACGGTATAGGTTGGATTTGCAGTCCACTTTGCGTACAGCGTAACATTGGCAGCGCCCATTATGAAAATCTGCCCCGGAGTATAGGAAGTACCGGATCCGTTAGCCTGCAAACACCACCCAATAAAGGTATAGCCCGTTTTAACAAGATTATTCGTGTTTCCGAGCACCATGACGCTTGCTCCCTGTTCATAACCGGCCTCATCTACCGGGACGTTGCCACCGGTATTACCGTTGCCTGCATAGGTCACGGTATACTTTACAGATTCTGAAGCAGCTGTTACATCGCTGCTGCCGCCGCCGCAACTTGTTGAAAGTGTAAAGATGGTAAGAAACGCTATGGATAATATGATCTTTGAAACCGATGCATTCTTCATTGTACCGCTCCTGTTCATGATGTCAGATGGCTCGATATCCTTTCAACATATTATAACGATATTGCGGCGTCAATGCTATAATAAGAATAATGAGATTTCAATCCATTATTCCAGGTTTTACTTCTCAGCCTTTTAGATATTGTGCGGAAACTGGCTTAATCTTTTCTGACGGATTGACGATACGAATTTTGTAGCATTCTTGAAAGGTAATGAAATCGAAGAGAATTGCTTAGAAATAATTTATACATCCGGGGATAAATCGGAATATTGCAAAAAAGGGAAGGTGTTTCGATTGGGCATAGCATCTGATATCGCAATAATAATAGTTGCCGCTTTGATCGGCGGAATTATCTCACAGAAACTGAAGCAGCCGCTCATACTGGGATACATTTTTGCCGGAATTCTTGTGGGACCCTACACGGGAGGGATCAAGGTATCCGATGTTGAGAGCATTGAACTGCTCTCCGAGATAGGTGTGGCCCTGCTTCTCTTTGCACTGGGCCTGGAGTTTTCATTTAAGGAACTGAAGCCTGTCAGAAAAGTCGCACTTTTCGGTACGCCGCTGCAGATGATCCTTACAATCGCCTACGGATTCGGCATGGCGAAGATAATGGGCTGGGACTATGTATCTTCCCTGTGGGCCGGCGCAGTTCTTTCGCTGTCGAGCACCATGGTGATGCTCAAGACTCTTATGAACAGGGGGTTGTTCGGGACCCTTTCCAGCCGGGTCATGATAGGCATGCTCATAGTCCAGGACCTGGCCGTCATTCCACTGATGATAATCCTGCCGCAGTTAAGTACTGCATCACTTGACTTTTCAGCGATCGGTCTTTCAATATTGAAGGCGCTTCTTTTCCTTGGGTTGATGATAGTTGTCGGGACGAAGCTTATTCCGAAGCTGATGTCATGGATTGTGAAATGGAATTCACGTGAACTTTTCCTTCTTTCCGTTACTGCTACAGGCCTCGGTGTGGGCTACGGGACGTATCTGTTCGGGCTTACATTCTCTTTCGGCGCGTTTGCGGCGGGCCTTGTGCTGAGCGAATCAGAGTACAGCCATCAGGCCTTGAGCGATATCATACCACTGAGGGATATCTTCGCTCTGATATTTTTCGTATCCGTCGGCATGCTGATCAACCCGAGAATCTTTATTAACAACTACAAAGAGATCATAATTGTTATCCTGCTTATCATATTAGGCAAAGGCCTGATATTCGGATCTGTTGTCAGCCTGTTCGGATATGGCAAAATCATTCCCATAGCGGTGGGATTGGGGCTCTTCCAGATAGGTGAGTTTGCATTCGTTCTTGCGGGTGTAGGACAGGATGCAGGTTTTTTGAGCGATGAGCATTATGACATAATACTGGCCGTGACCGTCGCTACAATGGTGCTTACCCCGTTCGTTTCAGGGCTGACGGCCCCGATTTACAAGCTTAAAAAGAAATATTTCAGGCATGAAGTTCTAAGGACGGTTAATATAGATGATGAGACATTGAAAGACCATGTAGTGATTGCCGGTGCGGGAAGGACCGGTACCTATGTCTCGCAGGTTCTCAAGGCGCTTGAAATTACTTTCGTGATTATTGAGATAGATTCAAGGCATTATGAGAACTTCAAGCAGTCAGGCATACAGATGGTCTTCGGCGATGCCAGCCAGTCAGTTGTACTTAAGGCGGCTGGTATTGAAAAAGCCAGGCTGCTTATTATCACCACACCGCACATGGCCGTAACGAGGATAGTGGCTGAACAGGCGAGAAGCCTTAACGCCGGCATACATATTGTCGCAAGGGCCGAGGGCATTGACGATATGAATCTGCTCTGCAGCCTCGGGGTAAACGAGATCATCCAGCCCGAACTCGAGGCAGGACTGGAAATTACTCGCCAGGCGCTCATCTCGCTGAGGGTCCCTCCTGCAAAGATAATGAAATACACTGATGAAGTGAGGAAAGGCCTTTATTCGCCTGTATGCTACGTCAATACTGACCACCAGACGCTGTTGCATCTCAAGAACGCAACAAACCATCTTGAACTGGAATGGATGGATATTCCCGAAAAGAGCATAATAAACGGAAAGAGCATTTCAGAGCTTAACGTCAGAAGCAGAACGGGTGTAACAATAGTGGGCATTGACCGGATGAATGAGGTAATCCCGAATCCGCCTGGCTATTTCATTTTCCTTCCGGGAGACAGGGTCGGCATCATGGGAGATAACGAACAGATTGAAAGATTCCGAAAAATGGCGGCTGAACAGGCGTAAAAAAACAGGGTCGGCATAAACATGGGGGGTTTGAGCCGTACCGTGGCGTATAAGAATCATATTCATTAGGGTTTACGATAATACAAGAAAAGGAGAAGTCGTTATGGTCAGCGCAATAGTTTTAATCAATACTGAACGGAACAGGATAAACGAGGTGGCCGAGAAACTGGCTCAGGTGGACGGGATCACCGAGGTGTATTCCGTTGCAGGCGAATATGATCTTGTGGCAATAGTCAGGGTCAGCGACAACCAGGCAATGGCCGACGTCGTTACAGGGAATATGTCAAAAGTGGAAGGTATCACAAAGACAAGGACATTGATAGCATTCACGGTACTTTCCAAACATGATCTCGAGAGAATGTTCTCGATCGGCGCATGATAAAAAAGAGAGAATTCTTCAAGACATCAAAAGAACGACAGGGAGGTTGGAGATGATGAAAAATATACGTATTCTGCTTTTTGCTGCGGTTGTGGTACTTTCATTCGGTACTTCGCTATATGCAGAGGAGCAGCTTTTTGCAGACCTCGGCGACTTCAAACTGGAAAACGGCGATGTCATAAAAAACTGCAGACTTGCCTACCGGACAATGGGCAGCATGAACAGTGACAAATCGAATATAATTCTTATGACCACATGGCTTTCCGGCACCTCACAGGAGCTTGTCGACCTTGGTTTTATCGGTGACGGCAAGATGCTGGATACTAAAAAGTATTATGTGATCACTGTAGATGCTTTTGGAAACGGCGTCTCATCATCACCTTCGAACAGCACGATGCAGCCCTATGATGCGTTTCCCCTGTTCAGCATAAAGGATATGGTCGAATCTCAGCACATGCTTCTCACGAAATATCTTAAAATAAATCATGTTTATGCAGTGGCCGGGATATCAATGGGCGGCATGCAGACCTTCCAGTGGATGGTTTCATATCCAGGCTTCATGGATAAGGCTGTTTCGATTGAAGGAACACCCTGGCTCAGTTCATACGATATGCTTGCGTGGCACGCGGAGTTGAGCGTTATTGACGCTGCACAGAACTGCGGTATGTCTCATGCTGATGTCATGAAAACAATAATGCCGATCCAGCAGCTTCTCGTATGGACACCCGCCTTTCGCGCCAAAAATACGAAGCCTGCGGATTTGCCGGGATTCATTGCCGCCGTGGAGAAGGAATATCTTAAATACAATGACCTCAACTGGGAGTGGCAGTTAAGGGCGATACTGGGCCATGATATCCTGAAGGCTTTCGACGGTTCTGCTGAAAAGGCCGCCGCAGCCGTGAAGGCAAAGGCTATGGTCATTACGTCAAAAAAGGATATGGCGGTATATCCGGGTCCGTCCGTGGCATTCGCAGCTATGATAAATGCCGAGGCGCCTCAACTTACCGGCGACTGCGGACACTTTGAATTTCTATGCGAAACCGCCAAACTGAGCAGCCTGGTGAACGGGTTTCTTGCTATGCCATGATCTTTTTCAGTATGCATGATAAAGCTTTATCATCTGATTTCCGAAACGATGATTGTATGCACGGCTATGAAAAGACAAGCCCTTTTGGCATAAATGAAATCCGATTTTTAAGAGGTGCCGATGAAAAAGCTTCATATCGCTGATACCGCACAGATAAAGAAAGGCCTGGTCACGGACGTCTATTTTCTGAGGACCGAAAAGATTCTCAAGGCCAGGAAGATGAACAAGCATGTGTGCATGGAGATTTTTTTAAAGAGCTTCCCGGACAGGGATTACAAATGGGGAGTCTTCGCAGGTCTCGAGGATGTCTGCACCCTGCTAGAGGGCAGATCTGTCGATGTGAACGCCATACCTGAGGGAAGCATGTTCTTCGCCGGTGAACCTGTTATGACGATCGAGGGCGATTATCTCGATTTCGGCGAACTCGAGACCGCAATACTCGGCTGCATATGCCAGGCATCGGGCATAGCAACAAAGGCTTCACGCCTGAGGCTCATATGCGGTGATAAAAAGCTAATAAGCTTTGGCGCCAGAAGGATGCACCCTGCCATAGCGCCCATGGTGGAGAGGGCCGCCTACATAGGGGGATGCGACGGAGTCGCCACAGTGGCCGCGGCCGAACTCATCGACGTAAAGCCGTCCGGCACCATACCTCATGCGCTCATCCTGCAGTTTGGTGATACCGTTAAGGCCGCGCTTGCATTCGATGAGATCATCGAATCGGATGTGCCCAGGGTCGTGCTTATAGATACGCTCATGGATGAGAAATTCGAGGCGCTGCGAGTGGCGGAGGCCATGGGCAAGAGACTTGCGGGCATAAGGTTCGATACCCCTTCATCAAGGAGGGGGAATTTCAAGAGACTCCTGGAAGAGGTAAGATGGGAACTCGATTTGAGGGGATACAATCACGTGAAGCTGTTTGTCTCCGGCGGGCTGGACGTGAAGTCCGTGTTTGAGATTAGGGACATCGCGGACGCATTCGGCGTGGGCACCAGCGTATCGAGCGCGGCCACACTAGACTTTTCAATGGACATAGTGGAAATCGAGGGGAAACCCTTTGCAAAGCGCGGCAAGGAATCCGGCCGCAAGAATGTGTTCAGGTGTGGAAAATGCATGAAGGGCTATGTCCTTCCTTCGGGGATGAAGGCCCCGAGATGTGTATGCGGAAAAATGGCAGCACCTGTACTGAAAGAGGTAATCAGAAAGGGCAGACTTGCGGCGGAGCTACCCGGGGCAAAGGATATACGTTCGCGGTTCATGAATGAGCTCAAGGTCTTTGCCGGTGATTGCGATGTAAAAGACCTGCTCTGTATATAACTGAAATGATACGGAGGAAGTGAAATGAAACAGCATCTCTTGATAATCGATCCGCAGTTTGACTTCTGTGACCCCGGTGGCGCATTATATGTCAAGGGCGCACAGGATGATATGAAGCGGCTTTCAGAGATGGTGAAAAGGCACTCAGGGGACATAACCGCAGTTCATGTCACACTTGACTGCCACCATTTTATAGACATAGCCCATCCGGTTTTCTGGAAGGATAAATCCGGAAGGCACCCGGAGCCGTTTACGATAATATCAAGAAGCGATGTGGAGAAAGGCGTCTGGAGTGCTACCGATCCGGCGATGGTTCAGCATACCCTCGAATATGTGGCGAGGCTTGAGGAAAACGGCAGGTATCAGCTCTGCATATGGCCGCCGCACTGTCTTATAGGCTCAATTGGCGGGACTGTCGTTAAGCCTCTCCACGACGCACTTCTCGGGTGGGAATACACGAAGGGAAAACCCGTCGATTACGTTGCAAAAGGCATCAACATAAAGACCGAGCACTACAGCGCCCTTATCGCAGAGGTGCCGGAAGAATCAGACCCAATGACCCAGCTGAACCTGCATCTGATTCAGATACTCAAGGACGCGGACAGGATACTCATTGCGGGCGAGGCCCTGAGCCACTGCATTGCAAACACTATACGGGATATAGCGGATTATCTGGGTGAAACCAATGTCAGGAAATTCGTGTTGCTTGAGGATTGTTCCTCAAATGTGGCAGGCTTCGAGCATTACGGCGAAACCTTCATAAAAGACATGACGGCAAGGGGCATGCAGATGGTTAGGTCGGTCGATCTGTAACTGTGTTTTAAAAGTTCGTTCCGAAGAGGAAAGACAGGATATTGAGCTTTAATCAGCTTCATCCGGGATGATGTCATTAACGGAACATAGGGGCCGTATGATGGAAAAGGATGTTATAAAAAAGATTTTCGAGCGCTTCAACGAGCCTATCATCCCGGAGGCTTCGATTGAAAGATGGATTAATAAATTTGACAAAACGGATAAGACAGCTGCGCTTATGCTTCTCGATCAAATAGAGTTCCATTCTCAGCCCAGGCTCATAAGGGAAACAAAGGCGCTTCATGCCAGAGTGATAAAAAGGCTTGATGCGGGCGGGTTCGATGCGGAAAAGCTCTCCGATGTCGATTACAGCAGAGAATTTACATGCAAGAGCGGAGATGTTGTCTCATACCTTTACAGAAAATCAAATCTCATACCCACGGTCGACTTCAAGACGTTCGACTGGCTGTCTGCGCAAACCGCTGCTGACCCTGGACGGTTCAAAGACCGTGCGCTGGTGATCCTTGACGACTATATCGGTACGGGTTCGCAGTTCATCTTCCAGTTTATCGGCAGAAGCGAAGACGACATCAGGGTGATGAACTCTTTCAAGAAGGTTTATCTGGCAAGCTATATAATACATGAAAGCGCGCTTGAAAAATTCTGGATGCTTGCCGACGGTCTTATTGATGATGTAATCAGGGTCGAGGAAAAACAGTTTCCCGATGTTGATATGAGCAGCGATGAAGATGACCTCAGAAAGGCGTTGAGCCTGCTTGACTGGAGAAATATAGAACTCATTTATCTCGATGTTGATTACCCGATATTATCCGACGCCAACCGCTCGTTGAGCAGGCAGGAAAAGGAAGAGATAAGCAGGCTGATTAGGGCCTTCAGTCATGAAGGTTATTCCGGTACTTCATTTCTTGAGGGACATCACACATTCTTTTATGGAGCGCCCAATTCTCTGCCGGAAATATTGTGGCCGCTTTTCAAGCGCGTAGAAGACCTGAGCGTTTATACCAGAGGCACTGAAAAGATTATCGAGCAAACGGGCGAAGTCGTCAGGTACAATATTGATGAGGAGGCATGAACTCTTCGTGCAACTCCCGGCCGGAAAAAGGAAGGGTGCATACACGAGAATTCAGGCTCGAAATAGATCGTTCAGGGCATATGCAAGAAGTCGTACCCCTGCTGAGCTGAAACAGGGGGGGCGCAGGACCGTACAGATAATATGTGACAGGATTATTCCTTGTTTTATTACTTTTCAGCTAGGCTGAAGTATTAAATTTATATATAAACATTTTCAAGCGTAACGCATAATTCGCAGGATTAAATTGTATGCAAGTTAAAAATTTGGGAGGTGTCAAATGTCAGAAAAAGTAACCAGAAGATCTTTCCTTAAGAAATCCGCCATAGGCATTGGAGGAATCGCCGCAGCAACCGCCGGGGTTGAAATTGCCACCCCCATCATCGTCAAGGAAAAGATGGAGTTCGACAGGAATGAGAGCATGTGGGCACAGGCCTCCTGCTCCAGGAGCATGCCGCTTGATACCGACATCGATGTCGATGTCGCCGTTATCGGCGGGGGCTACACAGGGCTTTCGGCGGCATACCACATGGCAAAGAATTCAAAGGGCAAGACCATTGCCGTCCTGGAGGCATGCAGCGTCGGCGAGGGCGGGTCGGGCAGAAACGGCGGCATGATCCTGCCGCAGCCTGCGAACGAATACATGGGCGTTTATTCGAATGAGAAGACTCACAAGCTCACCTATGACCTGACCGTCGAGAACCTTGGTGAGATCGAATCGATCATAAGGGAATCCGGCATTGACTGCGAATATGAGCGCCGAGGCATCCTTCTTGTCATTGTAAAGGAGAATCAGGTCAAACAGTACAGGGATTACAGCCTTAAGGCCAGGGATATGGGAATACCCGTCCAATTTCTCGATGCCGGCCAGACCGCGCAAAAGATAGGTTCAACCGTTTATGCGGGTTCGCTTTTTGATCCCAACGGCGGTGAAGTGCAGCCGATGAAACTTGTGTGTGCACTAAGGGAAGCCGCATTGAAGGCCGGAGTGATTATTTATGAGAACACCCCGGTCACAGCCATAGAGGAGGGTGAGGTCATAAAGCTTGCCGCAGGGAAGAACACGGTAAGGGCGAAATCCGTCGTGCTTGCAACGAACGGCTACACCTCGAAGCTGGGGTATTTCAAAAACACGGTAATGACCGTACACACACAGATCGCGGCTACCCCCAGGCTGGGAGACGATATCTTCAGGAAGCTGGGCTGGGAAAGCAGGGTCCCGTTCTCGGACACGTACAATATCCTCTATCATCTTGGAAACACGAGGGACAACCGCATACTGATAGGCGCCGGAACCGTGGAATATTTCTTTAACAACGGCATACTGTACAAAGGCGATCTGAAAAGGGTGTCAAATATTCTTGAAACCGAACTGCACCGCATTTATCCGGCGCTCAAGGGAATTGGCTTTGAATATATATGGGACGGAGTCATGGGGTTCACCCTTGATTTCAACCAATCGGTAGGTGTCAGAGGAAAATTCGGGAACATATACTACGGACTTGCCTATTGCGGCCACGGCGTCAATCTCTCCGTCATGTTCGGCAGGATAATAGCCGACCTGTGGGTCGGAAACTCCGAAAAATGGTCGGCAACGCCTTTCCTGAACAGAAGGCTGATTCCGCTGCCGCCGGAGCCCCTCAAATGGGTCGGCGTAAACGCCAACATCAAGTTTTATCAGCTGATGGACAGGATCGGTGCGCCTCAGCTGACATAACAACATTATTCGAATGTGCATTTTTTGCACATACTGCGGAAGACAGGAAACATAGCGGGGCCTTACCTTGAGCGGCTTGAGTCTAAGACCCAATAAGAGAACCATATGGCTTGTTAAGTTGCGTTAACTTGAACTCTGTCAACAACATATATATAATGATACTAGTGAACAAAAGGTTTGACTACCGTATTGAAATTTGAATTGAATTCGAGCTTTTGAAACTAGATGTTTTCATCTCCTTCATGAATGAAAAGTAAAAAATAACTTTCTTGTTCTTCGTTTCATTCGTGATAAATGTTGTGTAGATAATTGATCAACGAACAATCATTCTTACAGGGCGATAGAACAAAGCAGACCTAGGAGCGACGAAGCGGAAATGAGAGGTGTACTTCTACGTACTCCGCAGCGTTTCCGCAAGGAGCGACAACGGTATGCAAAGTTATGACGCTCTGTACTAAGGGAGTAAACATGGCTTTTGAGCATAATGGAGTCAGTTACATCGAACCGCAGGACCTTAAGATCAAGACCATCGACTTCCTGCCCAAGGTCCCTGTCAATGACGATGCGTTGAAGAATGAACTCGGCAGGGACTTTCTGGGGCCGGACGAGGTCGTGGCGCTTATACAGGTGGCGGTGTCGCGCTCGGTCGATTATCAGACAGGGCTAGAGGAAGAGCTTCTGAAAATGATGGCCGACGGCAGGAACATCAAGGAGTCCATCTTCAAGAAGAACCTCTCGGGCATTGGCCGCGGACATTCGCTCGACGGCCTGCCGGTGATTGCGCTCGGTCTGAACGGCACAAAGATGATTGATTCCGCTTTTACCGGTATGGTCTATTCCCGCTCGCTCGTTACCAGCGGGCGCCGCAGGGAAACGACACTTGCCGAGCTCGTGATCCCGCGCTCGATAAGCGCTGATGCGGAACTGCTGAAGGAATACATAAAAATCTCGGCAGACCTGTTCACGGTTTCCGGCGAGATGAAACAGAAGTTTGCAAAAAAGACCGACGCCATACAGGCGTTCAACAAGCTTAAGCCCTACAATGACCCGGCCGACCTCTTTTATGTGCTGCCGCTGAGTTCGCTGGTCAACCTGGCGAAGACGGTCGATGCGGAAAAGGCGGCGGGCACTTCCTGGCTGCCCGAAGAGTTCGCCATCTTCGCGGGCATCATGGAGGAAAAGGCCGACGACATGGGCATGGGCCAGCTCTTCAGGATGCGCAAGGCCGTGCCGCGCGAGACATACCTTCATTACAATATATTCAAGGCGCCTGTGGCCGATTACGTAGGCACAATGCATGAAAGGCTGGGCTGTCCTGTAAACCCCGCTGTGGTGCGGATTGTGAACGACCTGCCGGAAGCGGCTGAGAAAGAGCTTGCCGAACTTAAAACCATGATGGAATCCGTTTCGCAATACGCCGGGCCGGAGGCGCTTTATGTAAGGGCCTGCCGCAACCAGAGGGCGCTGTCCAATATATGCAGGAACTATAACGAGGCGCTTAATATCCAGACCATAAGTTCGCTTTCATGGCGAGTCTGGAGCGAGCAGAAGCGTCACGCGACTCTCAGGCAGCATGTGGAGTCGATATACTCTGCCGCCGACCGCGCCTACAGGGTGGTGAGGGAGATATGGCCCGCCATTCAGAATAAGGGCGATATAAACACGATAGCAGCTGCCGCAGAGAACGCTTTTGTCATAAGCCCCGAGATAAAGGATGAGCCCGAACTGCTTGAGGCCTATGTCTATAATACGGCAAGACAGATAATGTTCTACGGCAGGCTTGTTGATTCAGGGGTCCCTCTCCGCGATGCGCTCTACGTGGTTCCCCGGAACATCCGGCTGCGCACCCTTGAAAGCTATGACCTCATAAACGCGATCAGCCTTGAGCTCCCGCTCAGGCTCTGCACCGAATGCGAGCCGGAAAGGCGCATGACTTCAGAAGAGAAGGCCGTGCTGCTGAAGGAAATGCTGCCTGAACTCTCGTTCCTGTTCGAATCAAAATGCAATATAGGCTACTGCACCGAGGGGAGGTTCTGCGCCAAGATCATGAAACTCAATCCCAGATACAACATGGAAACGCACAAGGCCATAGCCGCGATAATAGCCGGCATGTGATTTGGTAGACAGATGGGGATGCATATCTCATGATCGAATATCAGATTGGAGACGCGAGCGATCTTGAAAAGATAAGGGAACTCTGGGAAGGGCTCAACATGCATCATCACGAGCGGTCGCGCCATTTTAGGCATCATTACGAATCATGGAATTTTGACGACAGGAAGGCATACTTCGAAAAGCTCGCCGGTTCGGGTAAGTTTCGCATAGATCTCGCATTCGACAGTGATGAGAACAGATATGTCGGTTATTGTGTGAGTTCGGTCTCGGTTGAACTGCACGGAGAGATGGAGTCGATATTCATTGAAGAAAAATACCGTTCAAAAGGCATAGGAACAAGGCTCGTTTCTTCCGCTGTTTCCTGGATGGATTCGCAGGGAGCGGTAAGGAAGCGTGTTGCTGTTGCCGACGGCAACGAGGAAGCCTGGTCGTTCTACGAGAGGTTCGGTTTTTTCCCGCGCATGACCCTGCTTGAACAGAAAGGATAAACTTGAGCAGAAATAAAATGCGCGTCGAATGAATCTATGGTAATTTTTATGAAATCATAATCAATGAATTCCGGAGGTCGCAAATGCAGAACGAGATCAAAAAAAACATTAACCTGCTTAACGCTGACGGGCACATTACCATTGAAGGCTGGGCGAGATTTCCGTACTGGAAATATGACAGGTCAGCGATAAAGGCGTCCGTACTGAGGATCAAGGAATGGGACTATTACGCGGTTCTTTCAGAAGATAAGAAGTTCGGCATCACTTTCACTATAAGCGACCTGGGCTATCTCGGTCTTTCCGCGATATGCTTCCTGGATTTTGAAAAAGAGTATACCAGACAGGTCGATACCATGAGCATCCTGCCTCTGGGCAAAACCGGTTTTCCTCCGGACAGCGAGAGTCCCGGGATTATAAAGTTCGCGGACAAGAAACTCTCGGTTGAATATGTGATGCAGCACGGCCGGAGGACGATCAGATTCGATTGCCCGGAAATGACCGATGCATACGGAAACAAGGGTCTAACCGGCGAGATCGTGATGATCCAGCCCGAAGGCATAGAGAGCATGGTTATTGCGACATCGTGGAAGGAGAACAGGAAGGCCTTCTACTATAACCGCAAGATAAACTGCATGCCCGCTTCCGGCGGTTTCACGATAGGGACAAAAAAATACACATTCGAGCCGGACAAAGACTTCGGTGTGCTCGACTGGGGGCGTGGCAACTGGACGTACAAGAACCGCTGGTACTGGGGTTCGGCGTCCGGGCTTGCGGACGGCGTGCCGTTCGGCTGGAACATAGGTTACGGCTTCAGCGACCGTACTCCGGCATCGGAGAACGTTATCTTCTACGGCGGCAAGGCGCACAAGCTTGAGGAAGTGACGTTTCACATCGATACGACCGACTATCTGAGGCCCTGGAAATTCACCAGCAGCGACGGCAGGTTCGAGATGGATTTCAAGCCGGTTGTCGACAGGTCGAGTGCGGTGAACCTTCTAATACTGAAGTCCGTGCAGCATCAGGTATTCGGGTATTTTACGGGCAAGGCCGTGCTGGACGACGGCAAGGAGATATTTATAAAAGACTTTCTGGGGTTTGCTGAGGATGTACTCAACTGGTACTGACGGTTTCCATTGCGCATTCAAGCGCTACCTTTGTTGGCTGCGTCGGAATGCTCCTCGAAAATGGGATCATGAGCATCCTGTTTCGCTCCTCGAGCCGAGCGTAGCGAAGGCGAGAGACATACGTTAAAGTATGCCTGCGTCGCTTCCTCCTTGCCTCCTCGGTATCATCTTGAATGCGAAACGGAATCGACAATGACGTGTATTTTAATATTCAAGCGCTTCTTTAAAGCAGCTGATGAGCTGATAAGCTGTTGAGATAATAAGCAAATGAAGTGGATCGGTTGCCGGTTATAATTGAAATGAAGGAGGTTTATCGATGGGCGGCAAAATGATTGACAGGCGTGAGTTCATAAAGCTCGGCGCGGCATCGGGCGCGGCGATAATGCTGGGCGGCATTACCGCATGCGGAACCGGCAGCAATTCCGGCAGTACCTCAAGTGAATCTGACGGAAATAATCCATCAACTCCGAAAGTCGAGAGCAAAGAATTCGATGTGATAATTGCAGGTGCAGGCCCCGGGGGCTGTCTGGCAGCATTGAAGCTTGCCCGGAAGGGGTTTTCAGTAGGCCTCTTTGATGCCGGGAGCGAAGACAAAGTTGGCAGACAGATCGTCCTTGCAGTCGAAAGAGACATTTTCAAGACAGTAGGCCTGGACTATCCGGAAGGTGATATGCTTGCCTATGAAAATGAACGCGAGCGCATATTTTCACCGGAAGGCAGGGAATGCTTTCAGATCGACTGCAAAGAATACCCAATGCCGGTGGCCATTCATCTTGACAGGTTTACCCGATCGATCTTCGCGCAGGCTCTTAAAGCCGGGGTGGAGTTCTATTCGGGATATAAGGCTGTGGCGCCCTTGTGTACGGCAAAACGTGTCTGCGGGGCGAGGTTCGAAACTCCGGATGGAACGGCCGATGTGAATGCAAGGCTTGTGATCGATGCAACCGGCTTCAGCGCGGCGCTTATCCGCAAGCTTCCGGCAGCATTTGATATGAGATTCATGGAATCAGGCTCCGATATCGTTTCAGCTGCAAACAGATTTTATTCGATTGACCCTGAAACTGCAGCGGCAGCGGCAGACAGAGGAATTCACGGCGCAGAGGAAGGCTGGAACCGCCTGGGCAGACTGGGTGTCTATTCGACATTCTTCTCATGCCTTTCTCTCAGAAACGGCAGAGCGTATGTCCTGACAGGATGCAAAAAAGACTTTGAAACCCCGGATATATCTGCAAAATATGCAGCTGACAGTTTTATGGAAGAACAGGGCTATTACAATGAAAAGATATCGGCTGCGGAATCCATGATCAGGATAAGCAATTCGCTTGATGCGCCAGTTGCCGACGGATTCATGGCTATAGGAGAGGCGGCCTGCCAGACGGTAACCGTACATGCGAGCGGTGTGGCTTCTTCTCTTTATGCAGGACATCTGGCCGCAGGAACTGCAGCAAAAGCTCTTGATTACGGGGATATGTCAGTCAGGGCCCTGTGGCCTTATGCCGCGGCATACCAGACTACAAGGGGGGCGGCGATCTCGGGGCTTGAGGTCACACGGCAGACAATTGACAGGCTCAATGTAGAAGATGTCAATATATTGATAGAATCGGGCATAATGCACAAGGAAAACTATATAGGAGGCGTTCTGGTAAAAGAACCTGCCATAACTGCTGCAAGCATACCGGACCGTATGAACGGCTTTTTGAAGCACCCTGCATATATCCCGGTGCTTTTAAAGATGGGATTGACAGCCCAGAAGGTATCGAAGCATTATAGGAAATATCCGCTCAGGTATGACATGCAGGCGTTTTCCGAGTGGCGGAATGAAAAGGACAGGCTTTTCAGCTTAATTTAAGGGTGAACCTGAATGTTTAAAAAACGCATTTTCACATTGAGGACATGCATAGAAGGGCTTGCGGGTCTTATCGCAGGTCTGCCGGAATCGATTGGCGCACGCAGGAGAAAAAAAATAAGCCATGCCTTTGCCGAAAAACTTCGGCTGGCTACTAATTCGGTAAACGGCTGTGTCTACTGCTCTTACGCGCACAGCATGTTTGCCTTGCGCTCCGGTATTTCAAAGGACGAAATCGATCTTCTGTTAAAAGGAGAAATAGGCCGCGAGGTTGATCCGTTCGAAGCCCCGGGCCTTTTCTTTGCTCAGCATTATGCTGAAAGAGGGGGCAGGCCGGAAAAGGAGATGCTGGAAAAGCTGAGAGCCGCATACGGCAATGAAACTGCAAACGACATCCTGGCTATTGTCCGGGAGATGCAGTTTGCAAACCTTTCCGGCAATACGTTTGATGTATTTTTAAGCAGGTTGAAGGGCGATGCTGCGGCAGGCTCGAGCCTCTTGTTTGAAGCCTTATTTTTCCTTGTGAGTCTGCCGGTTCTAGGGCCGTTTAATCTTGCGATGAAAATACAGAAGGTTAATAAAACAAATCCTGCTTGAACCAGGGGGTAGAAAATGAAGAACATGAATGATGTACTTGCAGAAACAAATATAGACAAAGAGGTTGGTGTCAAGGTTACGCCGATGGCTGGCGATGAAAACCTTTCCCTTCTTGTGGCAGAGGTCGCAGCCAGAAAGGTTCTGAAACCTCATTATCATAAAAACAGCGTAGAGATCTATTTCATCGAGCAGGGCGAAGGGATAATGAAACTGGGCGATCTGAAGGAAGACGGTGATGTAAAGTGGACGAATATACTGGATGTTAAGAAAGGAGACTGTATAACGGTCAAACCAGGTCAGGTTCACACCCTTGAAAATCAGGGGCCTGAAAACGTCATAATAATAGTCGGATGTCCGATGTCGAACATAACGACCGACAGGTATGTTGTAAAAAGTTAAAGCGTTTACCGGCCAAATCAGCCATTATGCTGATGAGCTGATCAGTTTCATCAAGATTGGTTTTACCGTTGCACGGATGGTTATCGGCTGTTTTTGCCTCATTCCTTGCATGCAGGCATTGCAGGTTCAACATTTTTGAAAACCGGCAATCTGCCGATAAGAAAAGAAAACCATTTGGGAGCAGGTAATGCGTTCATTCAAGATCGGTCTATTGTTGAGTTTTCTCATTATCTTATCTGCATGCAGCAGTTCATCGTCAGACAATCAGCCTGAACCGCTGAACCTTTCCATTATTCATATGAACGATACGCATTCGCATCTGGATGCTCTTTCTAATGAAGAGCTTTATTTCGACGGGGTGAAGACGCGGACGGATCTCGGCGGCGCTGCCAGGATGAAAACGGCGATTGATGTCCTCAGCGAGGACAATGAAAACACCCTCATACTTCATGCCGGGGACGCGGTTCAGGGGACTCTTTATTATACCGCATTCAGCGGAGAGGCCGATTTCGTCCTGCTCAATTATTACGGTATCGACGCCATGACGCTGGGAAATCATGAATTCGACAAGGGGCCCGGAAGCGTTGCGAACTACATAGCCTGGGCTCATTTCCCGATAATATCGGCCAATATAGATGCAGATGCCGAGCATTTGCTAAGGGGAAAGATACTGCCCTTTACGCTCAAGGTTCTGGGCCACAATACCGTAGCTATCATAGGCGCTACTACAAAGGATACTGAAAGCACATCCAGCCCGGGTGAAAACCTGAAATTCGAAGACGTCGGGAAGAGCGTGAAGAACACAGTCAATCTTCTCAAGAGCTTAGGCCTCAATAAGATCATACTGCTTTCTCATATAGGATACGAAGAGGATATTGAACTGGCGGAATCGGTATCGGGAATTGACGTGATTGTCGGCGGCCATTCCCACACGCTGCTGGGCGATCAGGCGGAGTTTGCAGAATTCGGTCTGAGTGTGCCCGCCGGATACGATTATCCCACGGTAGTGAAGAATCCCGACGGGAAAGACGTGCTGGTCGTGCAGGCATGGTGCTGGGGCAGGGCCATAGGCGAACTCAATGTGAGTTTTGATGCGAACGGCGAGATCACATCATACAGCGGCCACCCTTATCTGCTGAATTCGGATCTCTTCAAACAGAATTACGGTGCCGGATGGGTTGTCGTCGGTCCCGATGTTCAGGACAGGATCATGGCCCTTATACTGGGCTCCGAACTGCTGGATATATTTTATGAGGATGCAGGGGCGGCGGCAATTCTTCAACCATACACCGATCAGATTGCCGAAAAGAAGAAGACCGTCGTAGCAAGGGCAACCGAGGATATTTTAAGGGGTGACCCGGCCGACAGCTTCAATTCCGGTCCCGGCCCGATAGTCGCCGACAGCATGATATTCAAGACTTCATCGCAGGGTGTGAGCATAGCCATTCAGCCGAGGGGCGGGGTCAAGGCCGATTTCCTTGCGGGCAACATTACGATGGGGGACGTGCTTTCAGTGCTGCCGTACAATTCGCTGCTTACGGCAATAGAGATGACAGGCGCCGAAATAAAAAACGCACTGGAGGACGGAATTGATTATCAGGTTGTAAACAATCCGCGCGGGCCTTCAAACTGCCCCTGGTATCCTTATGTTTCAGGGCTCAAATTTGATATAATCGAAAATGCATCCAAAGGCTCCCGCGTGACGAATATTCAATACAGAAGCACTCCGGGAGGCGGCTATACAGCCTTTGACCTTGGGGCTACATACAGGATTATAGTGACTGCGTATCTGGCAGGAGGCGGAGACGGATACACGACTCTTAAAAACATCCCAGCTGCAAGGAAAACAGACACAGGATTCATTGACGCGGATGCATTCAGCGAGTATCTTGCATCACTGGGGACGGTATCGAATCCCACGGAGATAAGGATAACGGTAACCTATTAACGGTTCATGATCAAGGGAGGTTCATTGAATGATTGCATATTGCGGGCTTGACTGTGAAAAGTGTGATGCTTTTATCGCAACAACTAACAACGATAATGCGTTAAGGGCGAAACTGGCTGAACAGTGGTCAAAGGAATACGATGCGCAGATAAGATCCGAGGACATAAACTGCACGGGCTGCAAATCGGACGGGGTGAAGCTATACTTCTGCGGGAATCTCTGTGAGGTCAGAAAGTGCGCCCTGCCAAGAGAAATAAGCACATGTGCAGCCTGCCCGGACTATCCCTGCGACAGGCTTGATTTTATCCACAAGAGAGCCCCTGATGCAAAGGCCGTGCTCGATGCATCAAGGCAGTAGAAAAGATGTTTACCTTTACAGCGCTAGCAGGCTTTATCGGTGCGTCTATGGTTCTTACTATAGCGCCAGGGCCCGATAATATCTTCATCATTACGCAGGGCATATCAAACGGCAGGAGACCCGCTATCGTCACAGCTCTCGGCATGTGCAGCGGGGTAAGCATTCATACAATAGCGGCTGCGCTCGGGCTATCGGCGATTTTTTATTCATCGGCTGTTGCCTTTCAGGCGGTAAAATTCGCCGGTGCCGCATATCTTCTGTACCTTGCATACAGGACCATAAAAAGCCGTTCTGAAGGCTTTGCAGGCGGCAGGGCAAAACTGGAATCATACGCGGCCCTGTACAGAAGGGGCTTTCTGATGAATGTGCTCAATCCCAAGGTGGCGCTCTTTTTCCTCGCCTTCCTGCCTCAGTTCGTAAACCCTTCTTCCGGGAAATTCGCCTTGCAGGTGATTATGCTGGGGCTTATGTTCATGGCCCAGGCTGTCGTCATATTCACGATAATCGGATATTTTTCCGGTACGATCGGCGACAGGCTTATAAAAAAACCGGGGCTCTCCAGATTTCTTTCATGGCTTACGGCAGGTGTCTTTACTGTGCTGGGCGTAAGGCTTGCACTCATCAGCAGATGATCGAAAATTCATGAGGCTCTGGTCCATGCATCCGAAATATCTCGATGCAGCGGGGCTTACCGCCCTGTGGCGTGAAGGCCTCCTTGCCGGAAAAGCGCTCTCATGCGGCACAACCGGATACAGGAATCATCCCCAGCTTGAGAGGTTCAAAAAAGAGCCTGTTCCTGGAAAGGCTATCGATGCATACCTTGCGGAGGTATTAAAGGAGGCCCGGCTGCGCGGCTACAAGTTCAATGCTTCAAAGATCCGGGAAATTTCTTATGAGGGGAAGATCCCGGTGACAAAGGGCCAGATTGAATATGAATGGCGGCACCTGCTATCGAAACTTGAAAGGCGCTCTCCATCACTGTTTAAAAAATATCTCATGCTGCATTCACCTGAGCCGCATCCGCTTTTTGTCATTGTGCCGGGCGGGGTGGAGCCGTGGGAAAAGCTCAGGAATTATCAGACCTGACGAAGATAAATATATTATGATATAATTGAAGAGGTTCCTGAATCTAAATGATGAAAAGGAGGTTGTTTATGACTCAGAATATGAAGGATCAGAGAAGGGAGAAGGTTCTGGCAGTTCTCAACAAGGCGAGGGGCATGGAACTTCAGGCCATAGCTCAGTACATGAACCAGCACTACAACCTAGACGACATGGACTACGGCGACCTGGCCGCCAAGGTTAAACTGATTGCAATCGATGAGATGAGGCATGCGGAGATGTTTGCCGACAGGATAAAGGAGCTTGACGGAGAGCCCACCGTGGAGCCCCTTAAAAAGGCGGAAAAAGGGCAGAAGATCAAGGTTATCTTCCCGTTTGATGCAAAGCTCGAAGACGATACTATCGACCAGTACAACCAG
Source organism: Desulfomonilia bacterium (assembly GCA_036567785.1). Taxonomy (NCBI): domain Bacteria; kingdom Pseudomonadati; phylum Thermodesulfobacteriota; class Desulfomonilia; species Desulfomonilia bacterium. The sequence continues at coordinate 20,923 of DATCTV010000003.1, forward strand.
TTTCTGCAGATATGCAGGGACAATGGTGACAATATAAGCGTGAAGCTGTTCGAGACTATCATTGATGAGGAGCAGATCCATTTCAACTATTTCGACAATGTAAGCGATCATATCTCCAAACTCGGCGAGACCTATCTTGCACAGATCGCCGGAACGCCTTCCGCAACCGGCCTCAACACGCAGGGCTTCGTGGCGAGGCAGGGAGGGGGCACGCCCGCTGCGTAATTTAATGCAAGCCGCCAGAACTTTGCATGTCTTTGTCGTTTCCTCGTCTCGTCATTCCGGCGTACGTCATTGTACGCCTCATTCCTCGACTTCGTCACTCCTTGATCTGCTTTGATTCGGGCTATTGACGGCCCTCACCCTTCGGGCGCATCTTCGATGCGTCAATTTTTGTGAAGCAAAAATTTGTTCTGACGGCTTGCGTGAAAACCATCAGTGCATCAATTGGTGTTTGTCGTCTGCAAGTATAAACAAAATAAATTTATCTTGTCCCGAATTGAAGATTAGGTTTATTTGAAGAAGTAGTGATTAATTATTTAATAAAATTAAGGAGGCCATAATGTTCAATTCAGGTTCAACGAAATCAATTATTTTACTGGTATTTATATTGATTTTATCAGCTTGCGGTGATTCAGACAGCAGCCAGAATAACCAGTCAATTCCTCAGTGGCCTATGATTGGCTTTAACGCTCAGCATACAGGCTTATGTAATTATATCGGGCCGGAATCGAATAAATTAAAATGGGTATTTTCAGCCGGCAGCTATTACATTGATAAAAGTCCGGTGATTGGCGCTGATGGGACTGTATACATAATTTGTGGATATGCTGAGCACAATAAACTTTTTGCAATAAATGGAAAGACCGGTCTGAAGAAATGGGAAATCTTTATCAATGATTCATTTGGTCGAGTTAGTCTTTCAATAGGAAAAAATGGTTTAATATATATAGGTTCGCTCGGTTCTAAAATGTATGCTTTTGAAAGTAGAACAGGCCGGAAAGTCTGGGAGTATAAGGTTGAAAATATGTATTTTGATGATAGCCAAATTCAGTGCAGTGTAACGATCAGTGATGACGGCGTTATTTATTTCGGAGCAAATCCTGGTTTTATATTGGCCCTGAATGGAGACACTGGAGAAAAAATATGGGAATCTGAAACCACCTGGGCAACATATGCAGGCAGCCCTGCAATAGGTTTAGACGGCAATCTTTATGTTGGAGATGTTGCGGGGCGTGTAAGATCTCTTGATATTGAAACTGGAGCCATTGTCTGGGAATCTGTCATCACTCAGGTGGAAGGTACACCTTCAGTCGGGACTAATAATATTTTATATGTCACTTCTGTCGACGGGTATATAAATGCATTTAACTGTCAAACAGGCGAACTGCTCTGGCGGAAGAATATCGGAGGCAACTTTTTGGCATCAACACCAGCAATAGATTTATATGATAACATTTATGCAGGTAGTGATTCTTTCTATTCACTGAATTCTTTGGACGGTGAAATAAACTGGGAGTATCCAGAGCGTCAATCATACGGATCATCTATTATTGATAAAAATGGTACGGTATATTTTGCGGGCACAAAACTCTATGCCATCAATGGCAATGATGGAAGTCTTAAATGGGAATTTGATCCAGGCGACTCTTTTATATGTAGTAGCTCCGACCTGATCTGACAGCTCTCCTTTCCGAGGGGATGTTTGTACGATTAAGTTTAAGCTGCCAGATCGAACTTCATATCCAAGATTTTGTCTTTTGCCAAGGGCAGATTTTCCAGGAAGGTTTCCATGGG